>NZ_CP133039.1 GCF_033060595.1 Pyramidobacter sp. YE332
CGTCGTCACGATCGCCTTCCACACCAAAGAACTGACGAAGGCACAGAAAACAGCATCCTGAAACAGGCCGGGCTGAAATGAGCTCCGGCCGAGACACAGGAGCAAAAGGAGGAATTCTATATGGTCTCTTCATACCCGGCAGTATTCGTCAAAGAAACCGACGGACGTTATTCCGTGATCTTTCCCGACCTTAACGGCGCCTCGACCTGCGGCGATACGCTCGACGACGCCATGACCATGGCGATCGACTGCCTGGCAGGCGTCCTTTCCGCCATGTTCGAAGACGGCGACACACCGCCCGCTCCGTCGGCGCTCGGCGATGTGTCGCCCCGCGACGTAGCCTCTGAACTCGACGACGATTATCAAGACGCTTTCGCAACGCTCGTCGCCGTGGACGTACGCGAATACGCCGCGCGGCATTTCAATCGCGCCGTGCGCAAGACCGTCACCATTCCAAAATGGATGAACGATACCGCCATCGCCAGAGGCATCAACTTCTCTCAAACGCTGCAGAACGCTCTCAGGTCGGAATTCAACAGAACTTAACCGTTCCCCATGAAAAAAGGCGGGGCCTTCGCGGCCTCGCCTTTGTCGTTATTCTTTTTCCCCGTAATTCCCAGTCTACATCATATCACGTCAAGACTATGACATTCTATGACATCTTTTCTTTTTGCGCCTGATAAACCATATTCGCTTCTTTCAGCGCCAACACGTGCATCCGATTGACGTGCCTCCACGTGTAGCCCAGCTCGACCGCGATTTTTTCAAACGGCCACAGATTGAGATACCGCATCTGTAAAATCACCGCTAATTTTGGCGAGGGGACGTCATGAATGATCCCCGTCACCCGATCCAGCGCCGCCCGCCATTGCGCGACCTCCGCCTCGATTTTGGCCTCGCAATCCGCGATCGCGCACGCCGCGCCCTCCAGCGCGTTATGCTCCGTCCCTCCGTGCACCCTCTGCCGTCATACTCCATGCCACGGACACCCGCTGCTTTGGCCCGCAGCATCGCCAAACGTTCGAGATCGGCGTCGAGTCGCTTCTGCGTCCACCAGACCGACCGCAGCACTTTTTTGATTTCACCCAGGTCTTCAGTCATCTAAACTCGTGCAGCCTGCTTCGACTCCATTTCTTCAGCTTGATCTTCAAGCTCCCCGACGCGCTCTTTCAGCACCGCAACCACCTTATCGCAAAACGGATATATCGACCCACTGCTTCGGCGCTGAAATATACCCGTTCATTGATCGTGTCGGATTCGCCACTAACGTATCTTCGGATCCACGCCGAGTTTCCGTTCCAATCCAAAAGATCAACATAATTCAACATCCCGTTTCCTCCTCATATATCCACGCCATACCCCAATTCCAGCAGCTCCCGTATATCAGCGCGCCGGTTTTTTGGCTGACAAAATTCGATAAATACGGAAGACCGAAACGGTTGAACATAAATTCGAAAAAAATTTTTTGCCACCTCGCCAAAATCCCCGTCAACATCAAAAGTATATGGGCGTTGAAATCCGAATAACTATACCCAGTCTCCAACTTCGAACACCGTCACACTCCCCAACCGTCTTCGAGAAAAACATATTCGCCGTTTTGTCATCCCGGTCCGTCATCTTATCGCCTGGTCCGTAAAGCATTTCTTGTGCAGTTCCAGAAACTCCCGTTTCGACAATCGTTTCAAACCACTTGTTCATAACTCTCTACTCCTTCAGCTCTTCGCGTCTGGCTTTCAGATAGTCCATCAGCGCGTTCTGCCCGGCGTCCTTCGACGCCAGCGCCGCCATGCACGCTTCGTCTACGGTATCCGCCGCACGAGATGATAGACGCTGACGGTATCCTTCTGTCCCTGCCGGTACAGCCGGTGTTCGCCTGCTGATACAGCTCCAGGCTCCATGTGAGACCGTACCAGATGATGATGTGGCCGCCCTGCGCAGGTTCAGCCCGTGCCGATACTGGCCGGATGCGCCACAACAACGGGGAACCCCCGCGGTTCATGCGGCGATGTCATCCTCCGTGTTCAGCTCATGGACCGCGCTGCCAAGGTATTTCTGATCCCGGTCCGGTCATGCCGATAGGCCACGAAGACCAGCACCGGCTGCCCGTTGGCTTCTTCGATCAGCTGCGCCAGCGCTTCCAGTTGGCGTCGTGGATCGCCTTCGCGCCGTCGTCTTCGGCGTATACGGCGCCGCCGGCCATCTGCTGCAGTTTGGTGTTCGCGCCGCGGCGTTCACGGCCGTGACGACGTTCTCGCCAGCGTGATCAGGCAGTCGCGCTCCATTTCCTTGTACAGGCGCATGGCCGCCGGCGGCAGCTCCACGCAGACCGTCTGGTACACGCGTTCCGCATGTCCAGATAGTCCCGCTTGTTCATGCTGATGCAGATGTCGAGATCTTCGACCTGATGACTTCCGCGCATCCGGCGTTGATCGCGTATTTATACACCACGAAACCCGACATCCACGCAGGGTGAAAATAGTTCGCCCGGTAACCGGTCAGCGTCCGCCCCAGGCGCTGGCCGTTGTCCAGAAGGAAGATCTCCGCCCAGAGATCCATCATCCCGTTGGGCGCGGGCGTTCCGGTCAGGCCGATCACGCGCTGCACTGTCCGATCACGCGGCGGAGCGATCTGAAGCGCCGCGCGCTCGGGCTCTTAAAACTCGACAGCTCGTCGATCACGCACAGATCGAAGTCCCACTTGAAGTTCTTCGTTAGCCAGCAGACGTTCTCCCGGTTGATCACATAAATATCGGCCCTGCGTTTCAGCGCCTGGCGCGTTCTTCCGGAGAACCGAGGACTTTGGACACGCGCAGGTGATCAGATGCTCCACTTCCGGCACTCTTCGGCCCAGACGGAACGCGCCACGCGCAGCGGCGCGATCACCAGCGTCTTGCGGATCTCCAGCGAGTCGTACATCAGCGTCTCGATCGCCGTCAGCGTACAGACCGTCTTGCCAAGCCCATGTCCAGGAAGAGTCCGCAGCGCGGATGGTCAAGGATCCACTCGATCGCCTGACGCTGATAGTCGTACGCTCGAAAGACCGTCGACAAACAGATCAACCTCCTCCTTTGTCCGCAGCACGTCACCGGAAAGCCGCGGATCTTGAAGCGCCAGAAATGAATTCCTGCAGCTTCGACAGCCTGCCTTCCAGACCGTTTTTGAACTCCACCAGGTAGCAGCGCCCCGCGCCGAAGACAATTCGGTCCGGAACGCCGCGCCATGCTGGCGACACGAACTTCAAGGACATATACCCTTCCGCTCTGCGGCGGCGTTGAAGTACTTTCCAGATCCTTTTCAAGCATCGTTTTTTTTCTCCGAGAAAGTTACAATTGTGTATGTTAGGTTACGTATATACTACAACCTCTAAACCATTGAAATAACTGATCTTGCCTGAATTTAACCCTCTCATCTTGTAACTTAGAAAGTTACACTCGCGGACGCTGATGCCTACTGGCTTAGTAAGTGTTTTTTTTGCCCCTGTAACTTTGTAACCTTCTTCCAACATCTCCTTACGCGCGTATACGCGCGTATACGCGCGTGTTTGATATTCATCTAAATACACATAAATAATATTTTAGAGTAGGTTACAAGTTACAAACAAAGCAACGCTTGTAATTGCAAGGCTTTAGGCTGTAACTTAGAAAGTTACAAACGGCGGCGCCAAAGATGCCACAGGCTTAGCAATTTCAATGGCTCGGCGGCTGTAACTTCTATGATATAGCTAGTTGCACATATTTAACGTATTCTCCGAAATCCTTTTACCACGCCATACGACGTGTTCGATATGTTACTTTTTCCCGTTCCCACCCGCTCAAACTGTCCAAATCTGATTGATCTCCACGGCGTCGAAGCGCTTCATCCTGTCTACGCCGTTACCCAGGACTTCGCACCAGATCTCCGCGGCGCAGACGCGTGTCCGCAGGATCGAGCCCCGCTCGTTCGAGGCCAGCCATTCCCGCCGGTCGTCGAGGCTCATATCGTCCCAGCCCGGGGCAGTTTGCGGTCCAGATACTCTTTGATCTGTCCGGCGCGCGGGTCGTCCTGCAGGAACGCCTCCTGGATCTCCAGCGCCTGCTTCGCCAGATGCGGCGGCAGCACTACGCTTTCCGTGCCAAGGTCGTACAGCGCTTTGGCTTCCGCCCACATCTGATCGATCTCCCCGCCGCCCAGGCGAACACGTCCTTCTTCGGCCGGGCACTTTTGGGGATGTCGGCGATCCAGAAGCGCCGGTTGCCCGTGCGGTCGCGCAGGAACTCGCATTCGTTGGTCGTCGCCACGAAGATGCACTGCCGCGGGTACTCCGCCGTGCGCCGTCCGTAGGCGACGCGAAAGCGGTCCATCGTCCCCGACAGGAAGTTTTGATCGCCTCGGCGTCGGCCTTGCGCAGCGCCGACAGCTCGCCCATTTCGATGATCCACACGCCCTGCATGCCCTCGTAGGCGTCCTTCGATCGGATATCTTCAGCGAATCGCTGAACCAGCCCCGTGAGAGCTTGCGGAAAAAGCTGCTCTTCCCGCAGCCCTGAGGCCCTTCAGCGTCAGCATCGTGTCGAACTGCGCCCCGGGCTCGTAGATCCGGTCACGCCGCAAGAAAAGTCTTTTTCGTGATCTCGCGGATGTATTCGCAGTCTTCGCAGCCAAAGTAGTCGATCAGCACAGAGCCGATCCGGTTCTTCCCGTCCCAGCGCAGCATCTCCAGATAGTTCTTGACCGGATGGAAACAGCGCCGGTGGCACTCGTGCAGGACGCAGTCCCAGATCTTGTCCCTGCCGTTGATGTGGTACTTCTTGCCGAACCAGAGCCGTATTTCCGCGTCATCGATGTCTTTCAGGCCGTTGTCGCCCTTCGTCACCTTGCGCCAGGGCAGATCCTCAGGGCCACCTCGCGCCGCGCGAACTCGTCGTAGCCGAAGCGGCCGCGGAACTTCCCGTCGCAGCGCAGGATCAGTTCGATGTTTTTGTAGGTGCTGACGGGATATCCCGTTCGGTCGCGTTCGAGCTTCTTCTCCCAGCCTTCCGGCGCCTTCGGTTGTTCGTCGGATTCGTCGGCGAAGTCGTCTCCTACCTCCGCGGCTTCCGCCGCCTGCTCCCTGTTCAGCTGTTCCAGACAGCGGTCGTCGTGCAGAGCGAAGTCGACCATAGCCTTGTACGACGGCAGCGCCGTGATCGGCGTGTCTTTCTTCGCTTCGGCGTCCAGCTGCTTGAAGCGGTGCAGCCGCACCAGGTCGAAGGCGTTGCACTCCACGCCTCCTGCGGGGTCCGTGTCGTGGTGGCTGAAACTGTACGAATCCTCGTAGATCACGACGCCGTTGCTGGTCGTGCCTTTGACGTAGGTGTACCGCCCGGGAACCGTCTCGCTTGGCGCGTAGTCGGGGACGAACTGCGCGATCGCCTCTTCGATCGGCCAGGCGCGGCAGAACGCGCCCACGACGCCGCGTTTCTCGGCGATGGGCTGCATCTTTTTCCGCTCCCGGAGGCGTACTTTTTCCGCCCGCTCGCTGACCGGCCACTGCGACACATCGCGCCAGTCCCGATATAGCCCCAGCACCTCGCCTGGCGTCAGAACGTCTCCGTCGAGGCTCAGCGCCTCGAACGGCGCGTCCTTCGGAACCGACGGCCAGTACATGATCCTCTGCGGCTCGTAGGTCGTGTCGTCGAACTGTTCGATGCCCAGCGCTTCGGCGATCTTCCGGGCGATCGGCTGATACTGCTCCGCCGGCACGGCTTCTGTCAGCGGGATCACCAGACGGTAACGCGGCGTCTCGGGCGTGCTGCTGTGCGTCGGATACATCAGCGCGCGGCGGCCGAATTTCTGTTCCCATGCCGCCCAGACAGGCGCTTTCGGATCGGCGAAGTCTACGTCAAGACAGATCAGCTGCCGGTTGACGACGTCCTTGCGGCTGCCGCCCTGAGGAAACCGCCGATAAAAGCCCCGGCGTCCTTCAGCTCGCTGCGCTTGTCCTTCGCATAGCCGCGTATTCGGCCATGGTCTCCCCGGTGCGCTTGACGTTCCGTACTCGTTCGAGCAGCTGGCCCAAGACCAGGATTCGTTGCGGAATCTTTTCTGCAGCCGGCTCCGGCCATGGCCAAACTGAAAGTCAGTTCTTTACCCATGAGCCACCTCCTAATCCTTGAAGTAATATCTTCCTTCGTACCCGTGGGCCGTCAGGAGCAGCCCGGGAGCCCATAAAACAGGTTCGCCCATGATCTTCTCCACCTCGGAAACTTTGGCCCCTGCGGCGCGTCTATGACGACCTCGTCGTGTATGTGAGATACGATCTTGTATCCGGCGTCGTTCAAGCGGAGCATGGCCGCTGCCAGACAGTCGCGCGCGACGGCCTGCGTGACGTTCTCCGCCAGCTTCCCGCCGTGCGTGTCGGCCCGGTCCCAGTGGCGCGACACCTGGTTTATGTCCATGTAGGTGATCATCGGGCCGTACTTCCCCGGTTCCAGCTTCGCGTCCTGGTAGTACAGACTGCGCCCGGACGGCAGCGTGATCTTCAGGCGTCCTGTTTCGTAACCGATTTCAGTCCCGGCTTGAAGCGCGTCGTTCGTCCTTCGTCGATGGCGTCCTTGCCGGCGTTCTCGATCCTGTGCCAGAAGCGCACGATGTTCGGGCTGGCCGAACGCCAGCGGTTGACCAGGTGCTTCAGCTCGTCGTCGTTCAGGCCCAGCCTGTCGGCGCCGAACGCCTTGAGAGCGCCTACCGATCCGCCGTAGCCACATGCGAGCTCCATGATCTTCCCTTTTTGGCGCATTTCCTTCGTGATCTGATCGACAGGAACGCCGAACGCCTGCGAGTAGCTGCTTTTGTAGATGTCTTCGCCGCGGGCGAACGCCTCCATCCGCCAGCGCTCGCCCGCCAGCCAGGCGATCACTCGGGCTTCGATCGCCGAGAAGTCGGCGACGATGAACTTGTTTCCTGGCGTCGGGATAAACGCCGTGCGCACCAGCTGGCCGAGGATCTCCGATGTGTCGTAATCGTCGTAGGCCAGACGCAGGCCGTTGTAGTCGCCGGACCTGACCAGCGTCCGGGCGACGTCGAGATTCGGCAGGCTGTTGCGCCGCAGGTTTTGCAGCTGCACCAGCCGCCCCGCCCAGCGCCCGGTCCGGTTAGCGCCGTAGTACTGGAACGCGCCGTTGACTGTGCCGAAGCCTTCGATTTCGCTCGAGGCGTTATAAGCTCTCAGCATGGCGTCGTACTTTTTGACCGACGCCTTGCTGACCGAGAGTTTCAGTCCCACCGCCCGCTTGATCAGCGGGTCTTCGACGCTGTCCCGCAGTGCTTCGGCTGCGGTCTTCGTGAGGCTTTCGACGGCGGCGCCCTTTTCGGCCAGCCAGGATTTGAACTGAACGACGCTGTTCGGGTTGCCCAGTCCGGTAAGGCGTTTCAACTCCGTTACGGCGGCGTCGGTGACTTGTTCCGACATCTTCACGGCCTGTTCGGCCAGTCGGCGATCGACGCCGATGCCGCGGCGGTTGATCTCGTAGTCCAGGAGGAACACACGGCGCTCCGCCTCCGGTTGGTCAAATTTGATCAGGCGCTTGTACACCTCGCGCTCCGCTTCCACGTCGCGCCGGTTGTATTCCTTGAACGCCGCCCAGCGCTCGGGATCATCCTTCGGCAGGTTGCGCGTGCGGCCGCCGTTGGCCTTCGTCGGCTTGCAGGGTTTGGAAAAGTAGTTGACCAGCTGCGTGCCGATGGTCATCTTGCCCTTGTCGAACAGGTGCAGGACATTGGACAGCGCCGCCAGCGACGGCGGCAGTCCGGCGTAATTGGCCAGAGCCATGGTGCACAGCCACTCGTCGGGGCGGATGACAAAGCCTTTGCGGGATAAGACCGTCATCTCGAAGACGGCGTTGTGAGCCGCTTTGACGATGCCTTTATCGGCGAAAAGGCGCCGGAAAGTCTTGTACTTCTCTTTGAAACTGGATTCCGTCGCGTCGCAGGTGACGACAGGGCCGTCGTCCAGCGCGTATGAGAGCAGCAGGATCTCGCAGGATGGAGAAGCGGCGTACTTATGTACGCCGCGCTTCCCCAGATCCTCGTCGCAGTAGGTTTCTAAGTCGAGATGCAGCACCCGCCTAGAAGAGGTCGTCATTGGCCGCGGCCTCGGCTTCCTCTTCCTCGAAGTCGTCGGTGCAGTCGCCGGGGCCGCCCAGCGGTTCGCCCTTGCGTTTGAACTGGACGCCCAGCAGGGCGACGCCGACGCCGCGGTTGCCGCCTTTGTCGTAGGCGAACAGACTGACCGAGACGTTGACGTAGTCGCCGGAGAAGAGCAGGTTGTCGTCTTCGGTGAGCTGGCTCTTGTCAGGCTGGAAGAGTTGCGGGCGCTTGGCGCTGCGGGCGTTGAAGAAATAGCATCCCTGATACTCCTCGCGGTCTTCGAATTCCGCGTCGCCGTCGCGCAGCGGGCAGGTCAGCGAGCCGGGGAACTTGCCGTTCGCGACCTTGGCCGGCCATTTCTCCTTCGCCTTTTCGACGAGGGCGGTGTAAAACTTCTTTGCTTCCGGATGA
Organism: Pyramidobacter sp. YE332; assembly: GCF_033060595.1. Classification (NCBI taxonomy): domain Bacteria; kingdom Thermotogati; phylum Synergistota; class Synergistia; order Synergistales; family Dethiosulfovibrionaceae; genus Pyramidobacter; species Pyramidobacter sp. YE332. Next base: position 8,516 of record NZ_CP133039.1, read on the forward strand.
TCCTTCGGCAGGATGAACTGAGCGCTGTACTTGGGTTCCTGCCCTTCGAAGGCGTGGGGCTGGAACACGTGGGCGTACGAGATGCGGACGTCGTGCAGAACGATTCTTTCGGACATTTTTATGGTCTCCTTTTTTAGAATAACGATTCGTCGGCGAAGTCTTCGCCGATGGCGGGTTGGAACACGGGGCGCTTGTCGTTCATGGGGACGACGGTCGGTTTGCCCTGGGGCTTGACGATCTGGGATCCGAGGATCTCGTTGAATTTCTTCGAACCGAGCAGCTTAGTCATATCCGTGACGCCTTTCAGCTCCGCGGGCTTGTTGAACTCTTCGGGCTTGTAGCCGGCCGCGGCGAGCAGTTCGGCGCAGACGGCGGTGTCGTTGTACTTCCTCACGCTGCGGCCCTCCACGACTTTGAAACCGGGGATGCTCTTCGGGTCGGCCATAAGCTTGTTCAGGGCCTCGCCGTCGACGAGCTCGAGCCACCTCTTGACGATCGGCGCGCGCGTGAGGATGAGCTGCCAGTCCGAAGGCTTCAGCTCGTTGGTGTCGAGTCGGCCGCTCTCATCCTCGAAGTCTTCCGAGACAACGGCCAGGCTGTACTCCGCCAGCGTCTTGCACTTTTTGGCGTAGCGGCAGAACTGGCAGTGCGTTCCGGCCATGGGGTAGCCTTCGCCTTTGGCCGCCATTTCGGCGTGCGGCCTGGCGTAGGCGTTGCCCCATCCGATCAGGTCGGACCGGTCGATCTCCCATTCGCTGACGTTGTCCAGCCGCGGCTGAAAGATGTCGAGCTCGACGCGCGGCATGTCGTAGGCGAAGCCGAAGACGTCCAGAGCCCCCAGGGCGTACAGCTTCAGCTGCGGGTTGTTGTCGGCTTCGACCTTGACGCCTTTGCCGTACTTGTAGTCGATAACGGTCAGCCGCTCGTCGGACAGGATCAGGCAGTCGGCCGTGCCGAAGCTGCCGGGCGCCCAGCCGTTCAGGTCGAGCCGCCGCTCCACCGCCAGCGCGCCCGCGCCCATCTTGCCGCGGACATACGAGGCATAATCTTTGGCGTGTTCCTCCATCTCCGGGGCGTAGAGCTCATGAGCCCGAAGCTTCTTAAGTGTTTCTTCCGCCCAGGGTTCGTCGCGCAGATACACTTCCGCGAACTCGTGCGCCAGCGTTCCCTCCTCGCTGAAGCTGGTCGTCCTGTCGGGTTCCCCGGCTTCCAGCAGCGCCGAGGGCGTACAGGCCAGCCATCGGTGTGCCGAGCTGGGACTCAGCAGCGCGTGAGCCCGCGCGGCGTGATCCGGCGTTTTCGTCATGCCGCGCACACCTCCCGCAGATCGGCGAGGAAGTCGCCGATCTTGTCGTCCGGAACGGCGCTGGCCTTTTTGACGCCGTACTTCTGCAGCAGGGCCACGATACCGTCGCGGCAGTCGGTAAGCACGGACTTCTGGATCAGGTCCTTCACCTCGGCGCGCTGCGCGTCGGGGTCAGCGGTTACGGCCGCAAGATCCGTTTCCGGCTCGGGATCGTCGGGTTCCTCTGGCGCGGGGGCTTCGGCCGGCGGCGTCTTGGCCTTGGCCTTCTTCTTTTTGGCCGGCTTTTCCTCGTCGGCGGGAAGATCGAAGGCGTCTGGCTCCGGAGTTTTCGCGCCTGGCGTGCCGGTGGTCTTCTGCGCATCGGCAATGAGGGTCATGGCTTTGATGAAGTCGCTGAGGATTCCCCGTTCTTTTCTTCAAAGGCGATGGTGATCTTGATATCCATATTTATTCCTCCTCGAATCCTTCAAGATGATGCAGCTGGTACTCGTGCTGTATTTTCTGTTCGACTACCCGACCGGCGCCGTGGCAGTCTTTGCATTCGCGTTCTTCTGTGCCGTAATCGATATGCCCAAGCCCCCGGCATGACTTGCAGACCTGTACCTTCATGATCTCCCGGTCGAAGGGGCGATCCTCGTCGAGAGAGTCCATCGTGAACTCGTCTTTGATCGTCTGGACGAGGACGCGCCCCGTGCCGCGGCACTCGGTGCAGTCGAAGTGGCCGCCCTTCAGATCGACGCTGAACCCCAGCCCTTTGCGTTTGGAACAAATAGTGACTTTCATGGTCTCCGGATCAAAATTCATGACCTAATCCTCCTGTGTTATAATCAGAGGCGAGAGCTAGTCATTGTTCTCGCCGGTTCTGTGAGCCGCTCGCGGTTGCCGCCGTGGACGGCTCTGTTTTTTTTTGCGCTCATTTGCTCACTCCTTGTCGTAGCACGCCTTGTCGTAGTACTTCGCCCAGTCCTCGGGCTCGTCCGTCGTGCCGAGTAGATGTTCGTGTCCAGCGTAGGGGATGCACTGGTGCCATGCGCAGCTAACGCATTCAAACGGTCCCCCACCGTCGCCTCTCGTGTAATTAAAGAGGTTTGCATCCCACACTTCTGAATCTTCATCTCTCACGAGCACCTGCTCGAACGGCTTAAACTCATACTTCTTCTTTGGCGCTTCTGTGGGTTCGAGGACAAAAAATGGAAAGAAGTAAAACAGAGAACTGTCTCCGTCTATGCCCAAAGCGATGCCTTGTAAGGAGCGCACATCTTTCACTTGCATAGTTCGCCCTACAAGCATATCCATTTCAGGCGCCCAGGAATTACCCCAACCGCTTTCATGGTTTTTAACAGCCCGCAACACCTTTACCCAACAGCCTTCTCTAACTCCTGTCGCTTTGAGCCACATGTCCTGCAAGCGCACGTACTCTTCGTTAGTCATTTTTTGTCTCCCTTCCTTGTCATCATTCCAGCAACGCCTCCAGCGCCATCCGCAGCAGCTCCCACCACCGCAGGCGGCGGCCGCAGCGCGACTCGGGGCCGTAGAGGGTCATTTTGCATCGTCCTCCGGCGGGGCGACGTCGAGGATGTCGCCCTCGCAGTACTCCGCCGTGTGCGAGGCGACGACCACCGCGCCCAGACGGGGATCGTACACAGCTACAGCCGAAGCTAGCCCGTGCAGGCGGTGGAACGCCATGCCATAGCGCCAGACCGGCGCGCGGCCTTCGATGATGACAAGCGCCCCGCGGGGGATCTCCGGCAGTTCCGGAAGCGGCGCAGCCGGCGCGAGAATAATATCTGCTCCGATGCGGTACCAAACAAATTTCTTATCCATTCCTAGCTCCTCCTTCTTTTCCACAACGTGCTTACTACCCAGTAAGCCCCGAGCATTATGCCGGCGTATGCCAGCGCCTCTACAAAAAGCTCGCATAGAATTCGATTAAGCTCCGCGTCCATGCGCCCTCGCCTCCTTCGCCATGTTCGGCGTCCGTTCGTTGAGCACCTTATCCCATCGCCCCAGGCGCACGGTGTCGTACACGTCCTGGGCGTTCCAGCGCCGCCGCTGGCTGCCGACCGCGCCGCCGCCGCTGACTGGCGGCGGGAAGCGCCCATCCGTCACGCCGGCATTCAGCGTTGAGTCTCCGACCTTGAAGATCCTTTTCAGGTCTTTGGCCGTCAGCGTTTTCGGCTCCCGCTCCAGCGTCGGCGTTACCTGCACCGCGGGGCGCGCCTTCTCGGCATCTTCGAACGCCTCGCGGATAATGTCCCGCATCAATGGGCGCAGAATCTTCGCCGTCTTCACGGCGATTTCCTGCAGTATCGCGTCCCCCGCTGTCATAGTTGTTTCTCCCCTTCCTCCGCCTCGGCTACTCGCCGGGGCTTTTTTCATTTACGCCCAGCAGGTCGTTGGGTGTCGTTCTAAGCACTGATGCCAAGGTCTTTAAATCTCCAGCGCGAGGAATGCGTTCCTCATGTTCATAGCGCCGAATGCTGTCGATGCTTAGCCCACTTAACTCTGCGAGTTTTGCTTGCGTGAAACCTAAACTTAAGCGTCTTTGTTTCAGGCTCTCCAAAATCGCTCCCCCCTCTCTCTTGTTATTTAATGCCATTTAGCATTATTTATCGCTATTATATAACGCCAAATGGCATTGTCAAGAGGAAAATAATGCTATACTGCGAGTTGAATTTAACCTAGCCAAATGGCATTATTAAATAAGGAGGGGAATTTTACATGCTTAAAGACTTGTTGCGGCGACTACGAAAAGACAAAGGTTTGAATCAGATAGACCTCGCCCAGCGCGTAGGAGTGTCTATCGACTCTGTGCGTCGTTGGGAAGCGGGGAAACGAGAACCGAGACTCAGCGAACTTGAAAAAATAGCTTTAGTATTGGAAGTGCCGGTTACATCTTTGGTGAGTGGAGCCGAAGCAGGCGGGTTTGAAAACAAAACCGCGCCCTCCCCGAAGGAAGAGCGCGTTGAAATTATCGAGCATTATGGAATGAACGGTAGCATTAAAGTTCCAGTGTACGAAGATTTCATGTCCGCCTGCGCGGGAATGGGAGCGGTGTCAGTGGAAGGCGTCGTAAGAGAAGAGCTTGAAATCCCTGTGTGGCTGCTGGGCGGCCAATATTCCACGGAGCCGGGAGAAAGCCCGTTTATTGTACGCATTAGCGGCGACTCCATGGAAGAAGCCGGCATTCCCGACGGCTGTCAGGTTTTAGTGAATCCCATTGCCGAAGCGGATAACGGAGATGTTATTATTGCGGAACTCGACGGCGACTGGATGGTGAAATGGATCTACTGGAATCGTCATTGCGATGGAGGGGAATTGCGTTCCGCTTCCCTTAAATACCCCGTTAAGAGATTTACAAAAGAAGACGTTGAAACCGGACGGTTCAGATATATAGGCAAAGTGTGCCGTGGAATGACGATCCCCAAGAAAGGAGAGTAGCACATAAATGAACAACAAAAACTTATTACACAACACAGCAACGGCCTTTTTTATGATCGTTTATTTTAGTTTAGGAGTTGTTCAAACAGTGGCTTTTTATCAAGGGTTACGGTATTGGCTAGATTGGAATTGGTTTTTCTGTTTACTAATTTCTATTCCCCTATCGTATATCCCAGTTGTAGGAACAGTTCTTGGGATTGTTGGGGCTCTTAAAGTTTGGCAATGGCCATGGCTATTAACAGGCGTTGTGTTTTTATTCCCATACATAGTAGTTTTGCCATTAGCTTTTTCTATATCGCGAGATTAAATAACCGTGGCAAAAAAACAATGATATGCTCAATAAAGGAGGCAGGTCTATGAAAACATCTTTATCTCTCCCAATACAGGATGAGAATAAAAGTTCCCTGTCTAGCGCATTAGATCGCGAACTTGAGCAACTCGAAGGACAAATCTGTGAAGATATAGAATTAGAGGTTTTACCCAGCATTGCTATAAAAGAACGCTGTGAAGCTACGCAGCAGAACTCATCAAAATAACGAGGGCAAAAAGTGCAAACCGGCATCATAATGGTGACTTTTCGGTGACTAAAGCCGCGAATACAAACATATTAATTCAGTATTTACAACTATTCATAGATATTTCTAGCAAGGCAGTCGGCTCCATTTTTTTATCTTTTTGCCGTTGACAAGCAATGTTTTCAACGAAGATTAAAGATTGGGGACGTTGCGCCGCAACGTCTCTGTTTGTTATAATTCGTTTAAAGTCGTTAAGTGTCATTGGTTGTTATTATGCTCGATCGGTGACGTAAAGTGGTGACTTAAAACTGCCCTATCGTTTCGAGTCACCGCTAAAATCGGTGACTTGAAACGGAGGCGTTGAAAATGCTCGATCGAACGGGGAAGAAAAAGAAGGCTGACGGCACGCCGCTGACGAAGGTGACGATCGACCAGGCAAAGCCGGAAGCCAAGGCGTATGTCTTGGCCGATACGGCGAATGGTCTGTATCTGCGCGTCTACCCCAGCGGGTTGAAGAAGTGGGTCATCCGCACGCGCATCGGCGGCGTGGAGGCTCGCCGGACGATCGGCAGGTATCCCGACATGTCGCTGAAAGACGCCCGCATCGAGGCGAGCAACATCGCCGAAGATCTGTTGAACGGGCGGGCGCTGCGCGGACCGTCTTTGCAGCAGCTGGCCGACCGTTGGCTGACGGAGTTCGTGCGCAAGAAAACGCCCGACGAGGAGTACATCAAGCGCCTGCGCTTCTCGTATTTCAGCGCGGCGCTGCGGCAGAAACCCTGCGCCGACGTGACGCGCCGCGAGCTGGTCATGGATCTGAAGCGGATCCAGAAAGAGCATTCGTACAAGACCGCCCAGCGCACCGCGACCATCGTCACCGGCCTGTTCGACTACGCGCTCGACGAAGGCGTGCTCGGCAAAAGCCCGGCCGGCAATCTGTCGCGCGCGCTGATCCCGACTCGCCCGAGGACACGGAGCAGCAGCACTTCGCGGCGGTCACCGATCCTGCCGGCGTCGGGCGCCTGATGCGCGCCATCGACACCGTTTCCACGCCGACGACGCGTCTGGCGCTGCTGTTTGTGATGTACACGTTCGTGCGCCAGAAGGAGATGCGCCAAGCAACGTGGGCGGAAATCGACTTTGAAAAACGTCTCTGGATCATTCCCGCGTCTCACACCAAGCGCCGGCGAGAACAGCGAGATCATGTGGTGCCGCTGTCGCGCCAGGCCATGGCGATTTTGGAAACGCAAAAAATGCGCTCATTCACCAGCAAAGAGGCGCTGATCTTTCCGTCCGATATCAAGGGGGCCCAGCTGCCGAAGACGCTGCTGCTCAACGCCGTGAAAACTCTGCACGCGACGCTGCCGGAAGACCAGCGTCCGCCGGAGACGACGGTGCACGGCTTCCGCGCGACGGCCAGCACGCTGCTGAACGGCATGGGATTCCCCCGCGACGTGATCGAACGCCAGCTGTCGCACAAGGAGCGCGACAAGGTGCGTAATGCGTACAACCGCTTCGAATACATCGAGGAACGCACGGCGATGATGCAGGTCTACGCCGACTATCTGGATGCTTTGCGTGACGGCACCCCGACATATGAGTGAAAAACAAAAAAAGAGCGGGCACCGTCAATGACAGACGATGCCCGCTCTTTATTTTGCTATGGCCATACTCGCAGCTCCGACCAGCAACCCCAGCAGGAGCCCCTGTGCCCGTCCACGCCTGATGCGTCTATTATACTCCGCCCGCTCCGCCGCCAGCTCGCGCCGGAGGTCCACGACGAGCCGCCGCGTATCCTCCGCCTGCGCGGCGATCTCCGCCCGCAGATCGTCCAGTCCCTGCCGCAGGACGCGGGCGCTCTCGCGATCCGCCGTCCAGCCGGCGATGGTGTCGCGCATGGCGGCCTCGGAGAGCAGATACCCGTCGGAGACGCGCTGAACATCAGCGGCCTGCGCGATACTCTGCCAGCAGAACGTCGAGAGCAGTAGCGAGACGGTCAGCAGGTAGATCATCAGTCCGCTTTTGGCTTGAGCACGAACAGTCACCTCCCTTTGTCTGGTGGCGTCCACGATGGCATCCGCCCGGCGCTCGGACGTGCGGCGCTCTCGCGCAGGCGGGAGATCAGCGCGTCCGTCTCACGCCAGTCCTGATATTGACGCCAATAGATAAACGCCAGCAGTCCGACAACGACAACCGCCGCCAGCCATAACAGCCAAGATTTTTTCGTCATCTCGCATGTCCTCCAATAAAACAAGGCGGCCCCCTGTAGAGGTCGCCTTGTCCGTTATTCAGATGCATTACAGCGCTTCGAAATACTTCTTCATCCACTCGCGGGCGAACTCGCTGTACGCCCACAGCCGGGATTCATTTTTGCCCCTCTGGTCGGCGTACCAATAGCCGAACTCGTTGCGTTCGCCCTTGGGCGCTTTCAGCCGGTAGCGGAGCGCGACTTTACCGATGTATCCCCGGCTCGTCTCGAACTCTTCCGCCAGCTGCGTGGCGGTGTAGTAGCCGCGCGCCGGAGGGACGAAGCGGTAACAGCGCCGACGCCGTCGCGCCTTCTTTCCCGGCAGAGGCAGCGCCAGCTGGTCTTCCTTCCGCGGCGCGCTTTCCGGCAGCTTCTCAGGCCCTTTGGTCAGGATTGATTCGGGCTTCTTCATCCCCTCCAGCAGCGCCAGATTGCGGCGCAGCAGTTCGAGGCGTTCGGCCTCGTGATCCACTTCGATCTCGACCACGCGGTCGGAATGCCCGCGGATGATCTCTTCCATGGCGTTGAAGGCCTTGATGTAGGCTTCTTTGAACGCCGCCGCTTTCTTGCCCGTGTAGCCCATCACGAGGAACGTGAACCCGTCGCGGGTCATCATGTAGTAGGGAACTTCTTTTTGCGCGCCGTTAGCAACTTCAACGGTTCGGGACAAGAGCTCAAAATTGAGCTTTTGAAAATCAAAGGAACAGTCCAGCTCTTTAATATCTCGCATCACATTTTTATGTTCCTTCTCGAAATACTTGGACACGTCCATGCTGCCGACGCGGGCTTCGCCCTTCCAGAGCGTCACGCCGAGGGTGGAGCTTTCGGGCGCGACCGGCCGGGCGAAGAAGCCGTAGGTCACTTCCTGATTCGACCAGTTGTTGAACATCGACTCCAGCGATTCGAGACTGACCTCGCAGTTGTGCTTGATCAGGTCGGCGATGTACAGATACGCCACGAACAGATTGTCGCCGTACTTCCATCTCCGGTCGACGCCTTCGGGGAACCTGTGAAGCCCCTGATTCCAGAGCGCCAGCGCTTCGCGAATCGCCATGGCCCGAACGGCCTCATTGGGGAGCTGGTTGAACAGATGGTCCTTGCCGTAGAGTTTCGGTAATGGTGCGAGCATGTTTTTACCTCCATGAATAATCGCTCATCCACAGAGGGCAGAAGATTGTGGTATAATCTCCATGGAACCTCTGTGGTTCTGGGGCCCCGAATAACCAAGTCCGGCCAAAGACTTGATGGTTATTCGGGTTGCCTTTTTGAGTTCGCTTTCAGGAATGCGCCACGCCTTCCCGAACTTTACGCCTTTCATTCGGCCTGTACGCAGCCATATCCTCACGGTGTCAATGTGAACTCCAATGATTTCGGCAACCTCCTTTACTGTGAGAAGTTTATCCATTTCTCGCCCTCCTTCCTTATTCACGATGATACCATATGATTAAAGATGATTCAAGGGGGCAGAAAAATATTCTCGAAGAGGTTGCCGTAGAGTTTCGGTAGTGGTGCGAGCATTTTTTACCTCCATGAATAATGGCTCATCCACAGAGGATAGAAGATTGTGATATAATCTCCATGGAACCTCTGTGGTTCTGGGACCCCGTTCATCTGTCTTCTGCCGAGAAGATTTTGCAGATGCGCGGGGTTTTTGCTATTTGTCCGCAGGTTCAAATTTTAATGTACCGGCGGCAAAGCGTTCCATAAAATTCTCAAGCACGGTGTTCATGGGAAGCCCCAACTCCACGCACTTAATCTTGAAAGGCAGTAGCTTTTCAGAATTAATCGTCGTGGTGAAGGTTTTTCTTCCCCTTGAGTTTTCCTCTTCGCCTCGCTTTGCCATGTGTATATCACCTCGCTTTCAGGACACATTATAAACATGTTTTTACATAGTGTCAAGTATTAACACGTTTATGAATATCCCGGAAGCATTCCTACAAGAATCCAATTTTGAATTCGCGTAACTTACTCATCGTGCCCACGGCGATCCCACTTCCCCTCCGACAGCCACTTTTGCAGACCGTCGAACGCGGCCTGCAGCGTCTCCTGGATCTCGGTATAGCAGATGTCCAAAAGAGGGCCGCCAACGTAGCCGCACATGGAGATGATGACCGCAGACAGCTGCTTGCTCACCCCCAGGCTGTCAAGCCCCCAGGCGACAATCGCGCCGATCGCCCCGGCGCTGATCAGCCCCACTGTAAAACGCCAGCCGTCGAACGGCT